>JACRFB010000011.1 GCA_016218045.1 Ignavibacteriota bacterium | reverse complement strand
TGGCAAGACGCCGATGCAGACCTTTCTCGATTCCATACCGCTTGCAAAAGAAAAACTCCTCGATACATTACCAACATCTTTTGAGACTTCGAATCAGACCGACCAAACCACCGTCTGTCAGGTCTAATCGTAGCTAGTACAGTTGATCGCTGCCGCCGATTCCGCAACTCCCCCTCCCCCCTCTTGGAAAGAGGGGGAATTTCATCGTCTCACCGTCTAATCGTCTGATCGTCTAATCGTCTAATCGTCTGATCGTCTGATCGCGATTCGTGTGTGCAATGGGCGAACTGCCGTTCGCCCCTACATGTCCAATCGTCTAATCGTCTAATCGTCTGATCGTCTGATCGCGATTCGCGTGTGCAATGGGCGAACTGCCGTTCGCCCCTACATGTCCAATCGTCCAATCGTCTAATCGTCTATCCGTTCCCCACGCCTCACTTCGCAACGACCATCCACATCGTGCGCACACCGCTGCCGCTGCGGAGCACGGCGATGTACTGTCCGGAGGGAAGGGCCTGCGCGTCGAAGAGCACGCGGCGCCGGCCGGGCACAAGCGGCGCGTCGACAAGCACGGCGGTCTCGCGCCCGAGCAGATCGTATACGGCGAGGAACACCGGACCGTTCTCGATGGTCTCGTACTCGATCGTCGTCTGCGCGTTGAATGGATTGGGACTGTTCTGACCGATAGAGAGCCGCCCGCTGTCCGAGAACAAACGCTCGCCGCCCTCGCGGCACACGACGAGACGGAAGCCGCCCGGCTGCACCGTCACACGGACGTCGGTCGCGCCGAAGTTCATGTCCTCGAGTGTCAGCGTCGTCTGCGACACGGATCCGAGCGCGGCGAGGAAGCGCAGGGTGATGAGCGGCGAGTTGGGAGTGGGAAGTGGGGAGTAGGGAGTGCTGAACGCGATGATGCGATCGGGGCCGGCTATGCTGCCCCGCGGTGTGGAATCGATCGGCACAAGCACGCTGTGGTTGAATCGGAGTGTGCCACTGACACTGCGCACGTCCGCCGCGTCGAGGCGTGTGGAGGCGGCGATCACCACCGGGATCTCGACGCGCTCGCCGGGAGCTGCCTCGAGGAATGGAAGGATGATGTGCGCCGTGGCCACACGCGCCGCGCCGGTGTATTCGACGGGATCCGCCTCGTTCGTGCAGCCGTGTGTGTCGGTGATGGACACGTGATACCAGCCGGGCGAGGCTGCGATGTGTGTGTCGGATGCGGCGCCCGCGATGAGTGTGTCGTTGCGATACCAGCGGTAGGCATACCCCGCCGCGGTGACGAGGGTGTCGCCGCGGAGGGTGACGACGGGTTGTGCCGGACGCGGATGCACAAGAAGCGTATGCGGTGGCGACGAGCCCGTGCAACTGTTCGTGTCGGTGACTGTTACTGTGAACACTCCCGTCTGTGTGACGGCGAGTGTGCGCTGCGCGCCGAGCATGGTCCCCATTGCGTCACGCCAGGTGTACACGCCCGCGATCACACCGGCATCGAGCACCGCCGTGTCGCCCGCGCAGATCTCCCGCGGACCCGCGATCAAGGGCGCGGGGAGCACATCCACACGCAGGAGATGCTGCGCCGATCCCGTACACCCGCCCTCGTCGTACACGGTCACTGTGTACACACCCGCTGCCGCGATGCGGATCGACGGTGTGTCTGCGCTGTCGCCGTTCGTCAATCGCCACAGGTAACTCCGATACCCGGCGCCCGCATCGAGCAGCGTCGTGTCGCCCGCGCAGATGCGTGATCTGCCCGCGATCGTGGGAGTGAGTGATGTGCCTATCGTCACGTCCACCGTGTCCGCGTCCGTGCAGCCCTGCCGTGTGAGTGTGAGGATCACACGGCCTGTGCCCGCCGTGTTCCACACAACAACACACGTGTCGGCATCCGTCGCACTCTGCGCCGCGCCGCCCGTCACCATCCACTGCCGCGCTGCGCCGGGTTCGGCTGCGGCAGCGTAGCGCGCGGCAGAGCCCACACATACGGTGGACGGACCCGACACCCGCGCCCGAGGCGCGGGCACCACATCCACCGTGTGCGGAGGCGAGGTGCCCTCGCAGCCCGCCGTGTCGCGCACCGTCAGCGTGTACGTCCCGCTCCGCCCAGGCACATACGCGCGCCCGCGGTACACCTCCGCGCCCGCCTCGTCGCGCCAGATGTACGTGCGATACCCCGCGCCGCCCTCCAGCGCGCTGCCGTCGCCCGTACACACGAGCGCCGGACCCACAATCACGGGACGCGGACGCGCATGTTCCAGCACCGCGTGCGCCGCCGCGCCCGTGCAGCCGTTCGTATCAGTGGCGAGCAGTGTGTAGCGCCCGCCGCGTGTAATGGCGAGTGTCTGCTCCGTGCCCGCGAGTGTATCGCTTCTGTACCAGCGGTACGTGGTGAAGGATGTGTTCGGTGTCAGCAGCACGGTGTCGCCTTCGCAGAGGTCGCCCGCGCCCTGTATCGTCACCACCGGTCGTTCGAACACGGTGAGAAGGTGCGCAACGGAACTGCCGCTGCATCCCTCGCCGTCCGTCACATACACCGTGTACGGTCCGCGTGCCGCCGTCCGGTGCACACGTGTTGTTGCGACGACCGTGCCCGTCGCCGCTTCGCGCCACTCGTAGGTGGCGTAGCCTTCGCCCGCATCGAGCGAGGCCGTGTCGCCCGCGCAGAGCGTGTGCGGACCGGTGACCACCGGTTCGAGCGAGGTGCCGATCGTGACAACGAACAAGGCCCTCCTCGTGCAACCCGACGAGTCCACCGTCTCCGTCACTTCCACCACTCCCGTATCCGACGCCCCCCAGCGCACACCGATGCGCGCCGTGCCCTGACCGCTCTCGATCGAGCCGCCCGTGACACGCCACACGCGGCCCCTGCCCGGCTGCGCCGCCACCGTGTACGTGCCGCGGCCGTTCGCACACGAGGCGCGCGGACCCGCAATCGCGGGTGCGGGCAATGCGTGCACCACGATGCGCAGGGGCTGCGAGAGTCCGCGACACCCTGTGCTGTCGCGCGCCGTGGCCGTGTACGTACCGCCCTGCCGCGCCACACACGCGCGTGTGGTCGCAATCACGCTATCGCGCTCGTTCCGCCACACGTAGTCCGTGTACCCGTCCTGCGCCTCGAGCAGCGCGCTGTCGCCCGCGCAGAAGGCCGCCGCGCCGCGCAGTGTCACTCCCAGCGCAAAACCCGGCAGGACACGTACCATCATCGAATCGTGTCCCGTGCATCCATCGCGGTTCGTCACCGCGAGCAGATACACACCGTCCGCGCGCGCCATGATGCGTCTGCCTGCAAGCGAATCGCCGCGCGGCGTCCGCCACCGGTACGTGGTATAACCGGTGTCGGCTTCGAGGACCACACTGTCGCCGAGGCAGAACGTTGTGCGTCCACCTGCCGTGATATGCGGGACGGGCGCGGGGAGCACCGTCACACGCACCGAGTCCTCGGCTGTGCAGCCGTTTGCATCCGTCACCAGTACATGATACGTGGTGCTGCGCGCCGGCCAGGCCTCCGCGCGCGGAGTGAACGGGAGAGGAATGTCGCTCGGCGGCGTCCACGCGTAGGTGTACGGCGCGGTGCCCGTGCTCACCCGCGCGTCCAGGAGCGCCCGTTCACCCGCGCAGATCATCGTGCCCGTGCCCGCGTCCACCACCGGGTTCGGCGCCACGGTCACACGCACCGAATCAGTGGCCGTGCAGCCGTATGCGTCCGTCACCGTCACGTGGTAGGTGGTCGAGACGGCGGGTGCCGCGGTGGGCATCGCTATGTCGCGCCGGTCGAGTCCCGCGGCGGGGGACCATGTGTACACGTACGGCGCCGTGCCGCCCGTGGCCTCGCCGCCGATGCGCGTGCTGCGCCCCGCGCACAGAGTGGTGGCATTGCCCGCCGCGGCACGCGGGGGGGTGTGGACGGTCACGTGCACGGTATCACTGTCCGTGCAGCCCTTCGCATCCGTCACCGTCACAACGAAGGCGCCGCTTGCGCCGGGTGTGAGGCGCGGGGTGGGTGAGGAGGCATCATCGAGTTCGCCCGGGGGAGTCCAAACGTATGTGTACGTGGGTGTGCCACCCGCGGCCGGCGCACCGATGCGTGTCGATGCGCCGAGGCACAGCGACGTGTCGCCTCCCGCCGCGGCGCGCGGACGGTCGAGCACCACTACACGCACGCTGTCGCGCCCCGTGCAGCCGTTGGCATCCGATACGTACAGCGTGTACACCGTCGTGGAATCCGGCGAGGCGAGTGGATCCGGGACGGCCGGGTCGGAGAGTCCCGCCGAGGGGAGCCAGGTGTAGGTGTAGGGCGCGCGGCCTTCGGTGACCGATGATGCCAGTGCCGCCTCTTCGCCGCGGCAGAGTTCGGGGCCCGCGCCCATGGTGACGCGGGGCGGGTTGTGCACCACAACACGTTGTGTGTCGACACGTGTGCAGCTATAGGCGTCGGTCACGGTCACCACGTAGTCGGTTGTAACCGTGGGTGATGCCGCCGGTTGTGCCTGCGCCGCATTGTCGAGTCCGGCCGCCGGTGACCAGTGGAAGGAGAGCGGACCCTGCCCGCAACCGAGGCCGAGGCGGAGCTGCACTGTGTCGCCGGGGCAGATGCCAACGTCGTTGCCCGCAGCCGCCTCGAGGCGCGGAATGAGGGGAAGGCGTGTGATGAAGGCATCACCGCCGCCGCCTGGTGTTCGCTGGAACGCGTCGAGCGACACGGGGTACGGATTGCTGCATCGGCCCGCGATGAGTGCGTGAATCTCGTCGTTTATTGCGAGACAGAAGGCCTCGTCAAGGATGTTACCATAAAACGTGGATGTACGCAGTGCGCCCGTAGGTGTGTACTTCGCCACAATGATGTTCCTGCTATACCCCGGTCCGGGATCCGGATACAAACAAGGTGAGACGGGAAAGTCCGGACTCTGTGATGCGCCGCAGACAACCACGTCGCCATTGGGGGTGACATCCACGTCGTAGAGGTAATCGTCGTTCAGGCCGCCGCTGAATGTGGACCAACGCAGCGCCCCTGTCATATCGAAAGAGGCGACGAATCCGTCTCGATTCCCTCCGCCGAAAATCGGCTGTGCAGCGCCGGATGTGACGGGAAAATCCCAGCCAGCATGCTCACCCACTACGAACAGGTAGCTACCAAATACGCTTACACGTAAGGCAACTTCTGTTCCGACAGCGCCACCAAGAAAGGTGGACCATGAAAGAGTATTGGCAGATGTAAACACGGTGATGATCGCATCCGGTCCTCTGGGTGCTGACTGGTAGGCACCTGGGGTAATGGGATAATTGGAGCTTTCTCCTACGCCCACTAAAATGATGTTATCATTTGCGTCTGTTTCAACAGAGCGAAATCCCTCTCCATATGTGCCTCCGACATATGTGCTATACTGAAGTGCTCCATTTGGGGAAAGGCGAATGAATAGACCATCAGACGGAGTGCCACCAAAGGTTGTCTGAAAGGCACCGCTTGTAACAGGAAAGTCAATGCTGAAGGTAGATCCAGCGAGCACGACGTCACCTGAGTTCATCACGGAGATTCCCTTCAAGGCCTCATCACCAGTGCCCCCGACATACGTAGCCCATACTCTTTGACCGCTAGTATCCATTTTAATGACAAAACCATCTGAACCTCCTGTACGAGTCGGTTGATAACACCCACTACTTGTTGGAAAATCGTTACTCATCGTCCTACCCGCGAAGTAGAGAACCCCCCCATCGAGAGTAACGCATTCTGCAGCATCCAATCCTGATCCGCCGTAATACGTACTCCACACCAGGCGGTGATTATGTGTGAATTTTGATATGAAACAGTCATACGAGCCACCAGGTGAAGACTGAAATGCACCTGCTGTAACGGGTATATCACCTGTTGTTGACACCTCGCCTGTGACATAGTAATTGCCGTCGACATCAATAACGATATCGTGTATTTCCTGTTGACCCGTGCCCCCAAAATAAGTCGAGTACAATCCGCATGCGGTTGAATTCCTAGCCGTTGGTACCATTCGGCTTGGGGGTACCGCGTAATTGATACCTTGTCCCGGCGAACGAACGGTTGCCAATAGAAACAGCTCAATCGCCAGGAGGACTATTTTCTCTTTCATTGCCAGTTGCCATGCATAAGGAAATGTACGTCACTCGGGACCGTCGTGCGACAGTCCCGAATGACGCGTATCCACGTCTTCGGTCCAGCCCGACGGGAAACATGGCGGTAAGAAAGTTGTGTACATGCCGCGATCGCGAAGCATACACACGATACCCTGCGTTGAAGTCTGTCGCATACCTCCACGGCGTTCGCGGCTATAACCGAAGAGGGCGTCGATACCGATATCACTCGCGATAATACGATATTATACTCCGAAGTCAATATGTACCGTCCAATTGCACTATTCGGACACGCCACCTCTCATCGTGACGCGGTGCTGACTCGTATCCACGAACACAAGACCGCGCGACTCCAGGAATCCTGACAGCGGGACAGCGGGACAGCGAACCTGTGTCTCGCTGAGCTTGTCGAAGCGCGACGGGACAGCGGGACAGCGGGACAGCGACCCTGTGTCACGCTGAGCTTGTCGAAGCGCGACGGGACAGCGGGATCACGACCCTGTGTCACGCTGAGCTTGTCGAAGCGCGACGGGACAGCGGGACAGCGGGAGAGCGGGAACGCACACCCTCACCCCGGCCCTCTCCCGTTCCGCGCGAGGGTGACTGATTTGTTTTGTGCGGTGTTTCATGCTTGGTTCGCGGCGGTTGACGGGCGACCGCCCGTCGCCTCTGTCGGAGTTTTCTCGCGCATCGCGCACACGCGGCTTGGATCGCGGAAGGAAGCGGATGGTCTGATTGACTCATCGGTTCCTCGGTTGATCTGTACAAGTTAGGATAATATCTGACAGACGCGTATCATCAACCACCACATGAAAGGACCGTGTGACGATGACCACGCAACAGAAACTCATCGG